>JAAWDX010000011.1 GCA_022794035.1 Lachnospiraceae bacterium
GATCACCGCTCCGCCTGTGATGCTTCCCGGTGCTCCGATCAGCTGCGTTGTCAGCTGTACATACTTCTCTTCTGTCAGATCCGGAGGATCGATCTTGCCCTCTTCATCCGGCTTCGCCATGTAGATATCCACCACATGGTTCGCCTGCACGTTATTCAGAGGCTTTTTAACATAGCCTGCATGATGCTGCATCTGCTGTTCACTCAGCGTGATCTCTTCTCCGTCGATCATGATCTTGTAGATCTTGTACTCACTATTTGTCGTATCCCACGATACCGGTGCCTTGTCTCCCTTGTTCACCACCATCGTGTTACTGATCTCGACCTTATCGTCTCCTCCATACCGGTTCACGGTTACCGTGTAGTGCCCTTCGGTTGTGTTTCCTCCGATCGTCGGCACCGCACTCACTGTGATCACTACCGTATGGTTCGTCGCCACACCGCTGAAATCAACGCTGCTGTTATTCGTGATCTCCTGTGCGACTCCGTCTACCTCAATCTTGACGATCTGATAGTTACTGTCCTTAATGCTCCATGCCACCGTATGGTCCTCGCCGCCCTTCACACTTGTTGTCGGCGTGATCTCATACTTGCTTGGATCTGTACAGCCTACTACCGATGTTCTGATGTCATAGTACTTATCTACTGGCATTTCCGGCGGATTCGGATTCACAGGCTTCTGCGGCTCCTCTTCTTCGCTCGTAAACTCTACGTAGATCTTATGATTCTCATGCAAGCCTGCCGGGTAAGTGTAGCTTGTTTCGTTCAGCAGATCATCACGGATTGCTCCGTCTACGACTACCTTCGTGACATAGCTGCCTTCTGCCGCTGCCCAGGTGACTGTCGGCATTTCGCCTTCCTTCACCTTGCTTGCACCGGTCACGGTGCCCTCGCCCTTATGCGTCGCCGTTACGTCGAAGTACCGGTCATAATACAGCTTCAAGGACAGAGCCGGGCTTCCGGTGATGATACCGGAAAGCTGATTGTTTTCATTCGCGGCATTGTACCAATAGGTAACGCCGTCTACCGTCAGCTCAGCCAGCTTGTCGGCCTCCTGCACTGCTGCAGCAGATTCTGTCTTGCCTACATAGGTTTTGCTTAAGTCTGCGCTTGTTTTGGTGTAGATATAATTGCCGTTGCTGTCCTTGTTGCCGGAGTTGATATAATAATCAACTGTATATTTCGTATTTTCATTGGCCGTCCACTTGGCAATAAAGCTGTGTGCGGCTTTCTTGATGAAGGTCTCACCGCCTACATATTCCGTACTGCCAAAAATGACATTGCCTTCTGCATCCTCTTGCTTTTCAAACCATCCGTCAAAGGTGTAGCCTGTCCGAGAAGGCTTAAGGAATGCATCATATTTGGTAGCCGTTGCCGTCAGATAGGCCTGATCGGAAATGCGGCTTCCGCCGTTGCTGTCGAAGCTGACCACAAATTTATTGGTGTCTTCCTTCCATACCGCGTAGATGGTCTTATCAGAGGATGGCATGATCGGTGCAGCCACAGCTGTTCCGCTGACGCCCTGTGCAAATTTAAAGATCTTGGCCGGATCATTATCATTTGCCTCTGACCAGCCCTGGAAAATATAACCGGGTTTGGTCGGAATGCCTCGTCCGCTGACCGGAATGTTCAGCGAGCCTACATTGGTCTGGAACTTAACATTTTCAATCGAGCGTACATTTCCGGCAGAGCCTCCATTGGGATCTAAGCGGAGCGTGTACTCTCCTTCTTTCCACTGCGCTACCAGATAATAGGTATCTCTGGTCGTAATGCCCTCAGCATTTACTTCCTTTATTGCTCTTTGCTCTGAAATATCCGCTACGTTAGCAGCATTATTGATATAAGCGCTATCGCCGGCTTTATCTGCACTATCGGTATTCAGAAGTTTCCATCCGGTGAAGGAATACCCCTCACGGTAGGGAACTACATTATGATCCTCAATCTTGGTGTAGATGCTGGCGCCGGAAATGACCTGTGCGTACTCGGCAACCGGCTTTTCTCCCTGTGCGGTCCGAATGCTGCCGCCATTGGCCAGATACACCATCTTGGCATAATCTCTTGAATAGTTAGGCCGAATGACAATGACATTGTCTTCTGGCTCAGGCGTTGTTCCCGGTGTAACCGGATCGCCGCCCGGCGTTGTCCAACCTGAGAAATGCTCATTATCCGGATCCTCTGGGTCGGGCACATCCTCATCAGGAGGCAATACAATAATCGGTTTATCGCCGATGACATAGTACTCATCGATCGGATTACCGTCCGGATCCTCTACGCGCACATGTGTGGGCTGGAATACGGCCTTGTTTCCTACGTTACCGCACTCGTCTCTTGTCCATACAACAAGCGGCTCTGTGCTCTCGATCTCATATTCAAATTCATAAATATGCTGTGCAAAGGGAAGCTTCTCCCAATCATCTTCTGTAGGCGTTGCATCTAAATCATTGGTGATCCAATATGCTGCCACTCCCGATCCACGGTCATCTTCAATGAAGGTAATACCATCTTCATCAATTCCATCTCCTGTATCGGTCAGCGTAATGGTGGCAATATTCTTTCCTGTGTTAGCCCCTTCAATGTAAGGGTGCTTATCATCCAAAAATGCAATGACATAGGTGGAAAAATCCTTGGATTCGTTCCCTTTATCATCTTTGACGACCAACGTCAGGGTATAGCGCCCGGATTTGCTGTTTTTATCAAACACATAGTTTTGCAGCTTAGCCGGATCATCTACCGTCTGCGTATTCACTACCGTATTATCTGGATCTGTCACTGTCAGCGTCCACTCGGTCAGCTTTCCGTCGGCTCCTGATTTAGTACCGATACGAGACTTATCAAAAATATTGATGGCCACCGTCTCCGGAACCTTCGTTTCCGCTGTCTGATTGTATTCAGCAGCTTTAACCAGATGCTGCAGATGGATGGTCATAATCTGCTCATCGCTTTCCGAATCAGCATCTTTGATATAGAAGTTTGCCAGCGGCAGCTCGGACTCAACCTCAGCCTGCTGGAACTTTACGCCATCTCTGTGATTGGTGTAGATATACTGTGCAATCAAATCCACATAGTTATCTCCGCTGGCATAAAATCCATTAGCAGAGCCCAGACCCTGATGCGTCAGATTATTGTCGTCATCCTTCTCGCTGTCTGTGACAATCTTACCATCATCCGTATTGGAGATATAGAAAATCTTATTCTCATTCATCCGGTTAATACCGTCATGATAGGATTCATTAGGCTTACCATCTTTGGTAAATTCCTCTGGAATCTGCGGATCATTTTTATCACCTGTCAGGTTGATAAAATACTTCTGATTGGCACCCTCGTAATACTGCACGTTTTTGAGTGCATCAAAAGCGCTGGCCTCATAGCTCATCTCCAGATCCACATATTTCATAATTGAAAGAGATGCACAGCCATGACCCGTATAGTTAACCAAAGGACCAAAACCGTTAAATCCCGTATCTGCCAAAGGCTCATCTCTTAACAGATCGGCAATTGCTCCCAAGTTTCCATTTGCATCATATGCCTGATACTGCACGGTAACACTGTTTTTATTGAGCTCAACCGTAAGACGCACTGTATTCTTAGGGCCAAAATTCATAGTGGGCAAATTTTTCACTACTGAACCAGTCATCGCTGCATTGACTCCAGAATTGATTTTCTGCAATGAGCATGCATTGGTGCCTGCCGCAAATACCAGCGCATATCCTTGTACATTGCCGCCGTTAATACCCGCATTCAAAAAGAATCCGTAGCTTCCAATCGTATGCGTATCAATAACAGCCGGATTAATGTCAAAGCTAAAGTTTCTTCTCGAATTACTAGCTGCTGGGTAGATCATGTAATCGGTAAGCGCCTGAGTACCATACCCTGCAAACACCATGCTGGCCTTGCCCTCATCATCTACATAGGAATAGATATGCTTATCGAAATTTTTACATGCATTTCCTGTGGTATTTGTATTGTTTTTGAAATAGCTTTCAATTGTGCCTGTACCATTGGTATGCGTATTATCTGCCTGTCTGAAAGGCTGCTTCGCCTTCTGATCATCCGAAAGATTCAACGCATTATATGCCGCTGTATCCCGATAATGATCATACACATACCAACCATTGGTATCTGTCGTATCAATCGAAACTGCCGTCGTTGTAATACGGAAATCACTAGCACTCATGCCTTGTTCAATCAGCTTTTCCGTCAGTTCCTGCTTAAATTCCAGAAAGGTTCCCGGATAGTCGCTCGGAACATTGACCGCAATATCGACCTTTGGAGTGGGATTCGCGCCTACATCAATACCGGCAGCATCAACCGGCAGCGCATTCAGCCCCATTCCCAAAAGCATCGCGCCGCTTAGCGTCAGGCTCAATGCTTTTTTTAAGAATCTCTTCATTTGCTTCGTTCTCCTCTCTAAAAAATATGTACACAAATAAAAATCACGCTTAAGATTACATCTTAAACGACTGTTTTCCTTTTATAATCCAATAAAAAAAGAATGTCAACAAAGCGTAAATACGCGCTTTCCTGACATTCTTCCCTAACTAAGCGGCTTGACAACTTCTGACAAGTCCTCCAAAAATTAAAGCATAATATATTTAACTTAATTTTTATCGAAAGTTTAGTTCGATTTTATCTCTGTTTGGAACAAATTGGCGCATCTTCACACCAGCCGAAACCATCATCCGTTTACTTGCCTGCGTCATCGGATCCTTTTCATATTTATCCGACAGGTACACGACCTCCCGAATGCCCGCCTGAATAATCGCCTTTGCGCATTCATTACACGGAAAAAGCGCTACATAAATCCGGGAACCCATCAGCGAACGACCATGCGCATTCAAAATCGCATTCAGCTCTGCATGCACTACAAAAGGATATTTCGTATCCTCCTTCTCTCCTTCTCTTTCCCAAGGGTATTCATCATCCGAGCAGCCCACCGGAAACCCATTATAGCCAGTTGAAATAATAATATTTTCCGGACTCACAATACAGGCGCCCACCTGCGTATTCGGATCCTTGCTGCGGCGTCCCGCCAGCACCGCCACTCCCATAAAATACTCATCCCACGAAATATAGTCCTGTCTCTTCATCTGCTCTTCCTCCTCACCAGATTATTTTTTTAAACGCTGTCGGCAGCATAATCTCCGTTTCCAGCTGCTTTTCATCAGCCCACAGATACTCCCGCCGCGCAGCGGCAAAGCAGGATTCATCGTCCTGGCCGCCCGCCTGCGCGGGCTGAGCCTTATATACATGCATCTTCCAGCGAACATGCGTAAACACATGCTCCGCCTCGGCTATGTGCTCCTGCGCCTCCAGCCGGATGCCATATGCCTCCTGCGTCAGCTCCGGAACCATGGCCGGATCCTCCGTCAGCACATTGGGATATTCCCATAGGCCGCCCAAAAGCATTTTTTCCGGCCTTTTAGTTAACAGAATACACCCTTTTTGCTCTACGATCAGAACAATTCGTTCTTCCATTTTCTTTTTTGTTTTAGGGATTCTCAGCGGAAGCTCCTGCTGCCTGCCCGTCTCTTTCGCCCTGCACTCACTTTGCAGCGGGCATGCCTCGCATTTAGGCGCTTTGGGAATGCAGATTAGCTCGCCCAGCTCCATGAGTCCCTGCACAAAATTCCCTGCCTCGCTCTGCGGATACACGTCCTCCAGTATTGCCTTTACCTGCTTGCGGGAGGCCGGCAGCAAAATATCATTCTCCAGCTCATAAATGCGGCTTACCACACGCATTACATTGCCGTCGATGGCCGTCTCTGCCCGCCCAAAGGCAATCGCAGCGATTGCGCCCGCCGTGTAATCGCCGATGCCGGGCAGCTTTTGGATCTCCTCCTTCTGGTCGGGAAATCCTCCCTGCATCACAATCTGCTGCGCTGCCTTATGCAGATTTTTGGCCCGTGAATAATATCCCAGTCCTTCCCATAGCTTGAGCACCTGCTCCAAAGGCGCCTCGGCCAAGGCCTGCACGGAGGGAAAGGCGTTCATAAAGCGCTCATAATAGCCCAGAACAGCCTCAATCCGTGTCTGCTGCAGCATGATTTCCGATATCCACACCCGATAGGCATCCTGCGTCTGCCTCCACGGCAGCGGTCTCTTTACTTTTTTATACCATTCCAGCAGATCTGTCACCCATCGGTTCATATGCTAAACCCCTTTACAACCTGTCCTCCGCCGTAGATCATCCGGTCTTTATACCATACAATTGCCTGTCCGGGCGTCACAGCGCGCTGCGGCTGATCAAAAATGCACTCCCACAGATCCTCTGTCCTCTTTCTAATCAGACAGTCCTCCTCCTGATGTGCATAGCGGATTTTTCCCTTCAAGCCATCCACACACTCTGCCGGCTCCTCTTCCATCATAAAATTCGTCTTTTCTACCAAAACGCCGCGCTGAAAACAGTCTTCATTGCGCCCCAGCACCACTTCATTTGTCTGCGGGCGCAGCTCCGATACGAAGGCCGGCTCGCCAAGCGCGATGCCCAGCCCCTTGCGCTGGCCAATCGTATAATGAATGAGGCCCTTGTGCTGCCCCAGCACCCTGCCCTGACCGTCCACAAAGGAGCCCGGCAGGCTTTCTCTGCCAGTGTAGCGCTGCAAAAACCCTGCGTAATCATCGCCCGGAATAAAGCAAATCTCCTGACTGTCTGGCTTTTGCGCCGATAAAAGCCCTTGCTCCTGTGCCAGCCGCCTCACCTGATCCTTCGTATAGGCATGCAGCGGCATCTTCGTACGGCCCAGCTGCTCCTGACTAAGCCGGTACAGCACATAGGACTGATCCTTCACCGCTGCTTTTTCAATCGTCCAGCGCCCGCTGGGAAGCTGTACGATCCGGCTGTAATGCCCTGTCGCCACATACTGCGCCCCCAGCGAATCCGCCAGCTCCAGCAGCGCCTTCCACTTTACAGCCGGATTGCACAGCACACATGGATTGGGCGTTCTTGCTTCATAATAGGCATCTGCAAAGGGACGGACCACTTCTCTTTCAAAGAGCGTCCGCACGTTCAGAATATAATGCGGTATTTGCAGCTGCTCGGCTATTTTCTTAGCCTCTAAGCCAATGCCGCCGTCTGCTGCATTCTCTCCCATCCCTGTATCGATGGTTGCTCCAATCACTTCGTATCCTTGCTCCTGCAGCAGGAATGCTGCCACCGAGGAATCCACTCCCGATGACAGCCCGATCACTACCTTTTCCTTCAAATATAGTTCCTCTCACTCAGACCTTGATCACCTTACGCGTCGCGATCAGGTTCTCACCAGTGCCTGCCACATTTTCAATCAAAATATCACCAATCTCCAAAGGAGCCTCTGCTCTCACGCCTGCGGCCTGCCGCAGCACTTCCTCTACCTTTGCCTTCGGCACAGCGGCGCTGGTCTTAACGGAAACCATATGCTCATCTCCGCCCGTCACATACACCGAGGTCGTAACCGTGCGCATGGGATTGGTCATTTCAGAGATCGCATACTGCTCTCCCCGCGGACAGGCATTGCCGCTTACAGCAATCCCCTCCGCCGTCTTCTCTGCCGTCAGCCTACAGCCTCTGGGACATAAAATACATGTATATTCCATCATAGCTCCACCTCTAACGTAATCTCTTCTGCCTTCTGCAGCTGCTGCAGCAGCTTTTCACTGACCGCGATCTCCTGCATCTCGCCCGGTACCACACGCAGGAACCGGCGCTGCAGGACCTCCTGCCCGTCTGCTTTTAGCACAAACCGTCCATTTTCCAGCGGCTGCGCCACGCGGCAATAGATTGAAAATGCTTCTGTCAGGCTTGTCCGCTGCGGCACCGTATAACGCACCTGTCCAAGTGGACGAATCGGCACCTGCCGCGCAGCCTCCTTCTTTCGTTTCTCTTTTGCCGCCGCGCTATTTTGCGCTGCGCTATTCTGCGCTGCACTCTTTCCGGCGATCATACTTTCTTTGCTGACAAAATCCACAATATCATGCACATGCAGCACATTCCCGCAGGCATAGACCCCCGGCACGCTGGTCTGGCGATGCTCATCCACCTGTGCGCCTCCCGTGACCGGATCCATCAAGACCTCCAGCCCTCTTGAGAGCTCATTTTCCGGCAGAAGCCCAACCGAAAGCAGCAGCGTATCACAGGGCACATACTCCTCCGTCCCGGGAATCGGCTGCCTCTTTTCATCCACCTGCGCGATGGTCACGCCTGCCAGACGCTCCTTACCGTGAATATTCACCACCGTTGTACTCAGCTTAAGCGGGATCCCCTGATCCACCAGACACTGCTGAATATTTCTCGCCAGTCCCGACGAATACGGCATCAGCTCACACACCATTTTTACATCAGCGCCTTCCCACTTCATCCGTCTGGCCATGATGAGCCCAATATCGCCCGAACCAAGCACCACTACCTGATGCCCCGGCATCATGCCCTCCAGATTCACCAGCCGCTGCGCCAAGCCTGCCGAATAGATCCCCACTGGGCGCGTTCCCGGAATCTTCAGATTGCCGCGCACCCGCTCCCGGCAGCCCATTGCCAGCACCACACTATGACAGCGGTACTCTATCACACCCTCCGATGGCGAAAGACAGAGCACGCTCTTATCATACTCTTCCTCCGGATGATACTGAATCTCCAGCACCATCGTCCCTGTCTCATAAGGAATCTGCCGCTCCTCGACCTGATCCACAAACCGCTGCGCATACTCCGGTCCCGTCAGCTCCTCCTTAAACCACTGCAGTCCAAACCCATTATGGATGCACTGCTGCAGGATGCCGCCCAGATGCTGATCGCGTTCCAATATCACCAGATCCCTCGTCCCCTCATCATAGCAGGCCACCGCAGCCGCCAGTCCTGCCGGGCCGCCGCCCACAATCACACAATCCACATTCCGCAGCATCACTCTACCCCCTTTAAATATCCCTGTACAATCTCCGTACCATTTCCTGCCTTGCGCACCGCTTCCAGCGAAATCCCCGCCTCCTCTGCAATGATCTGCATCACGCGCGGCGTACAAAAGCTTCCCTGACAGCGCCCCATACCGGCCCGGCAGCGCCGTTTCACGCCGTCCACCGTATACACCGGCACCGCAGAGCGGAGAACATGACGGATCTCTCCCTCTGTCACTGTTTCACAGCGGCAGACAATTTTACCATAATCCGCATCCTTCTCACAGAGCGCCTTGCGCTCTTCCCATGAAAGCTCTCTCACACAAGGGGATGCCTCCCTCGTTTCCTTCCAGCTGCTCTTTTCTTTTACATCACCAAGCTTTGCTTTCACCAGCTCTGCAATGTCCTGCGCAATCGCAGGCGCCGAGGTAAGGCCCGGTGAACAGATGCCGGCTACCTGAATAAACGCTGGCACTACAGCAGACTCTCCGATCACAAAATCCTCTCCGCATACTGCTCTGATCCCGGCAAAGCTGGTAATCGCACCGCCGAAGGGCAGCTTCTCACAGCTCTTTTTGGCCTGCATAAAGATCTTATCCTGTCCGGCCTGTGTGGTTGCCGTATCGCCCGGCTCCTCCAAAGCATCGCTGCTTGGCCCGATTAGCAGATTGCCCTCTGCCGTCGGCGTAACCAAAACACCCTTTCCGTTTTCATCCGGTGTCTGAAAAATCACCCGCTGCACAAAGCCGCCAACGCTGCGGTCATATAAGGTGTATTCTCCCTTTTTCTCCTGAATGCTCAGCGCCTCTGCCCCCGCCATTTTGCTAATCTCGCCGGCATGCGCACCCGCACAGTTGATCACAAGCCTTGCCTGCAGCGTATCCTGCTTTGTTTTTACCTTAAAGCCGCCTTCTGTTTTTTCGATGCTCATCACCGGCTCATTAAGCCTGAAAACTACGCCGTTTTCCGCTGCATTTTCTGCCAGTGCAATTGTCGCTTCATAAGGCGAAATGATGCCCGCAGTCGGAGCATACAGCGCCGCTGTCACCTTTTCTGATACCTGCGGCTCCATGCGGCGCACCTCTTCTCCCGATAAAACCTGCATAGAGGGCACGCCGTTCTCTAAGCCTCTCTCATAAAGCCGCTGCACCTCTTTCTGCTGCGCTTCGTTAAATGCCAGCACAAAGGAGCCCACCTGATGAAACGGGATCTGCAGCTTTTGGCACAGCTCCGGATACATCTGGTTTCCTTTTACATTGTACTTAGCCATCAAGCTTCCCGGCTTTGGATCGTAGCCTGCATGGATAATGCCTGAATTAGCTCCTGATGCGCCTCTTGCCAGATCCTCTCTGGCCTCCAGCAGCACTGCTGAAAGCTCATACCGTGAAAGCTCTCTGGCAATGGCTGCCCCTACGATCCCTCCTCCGATGATGATTACATCCAGTTTTTCTGTCATAATTTCCTCCATTTGCCGCTTTGCGGCCTTTATTTATTTTAAAATGACTTTCCGCCTCCGCCGTGTGTTGTGCCTGAGCTGCTGGTATGCACCGAGCTTCCGCCCCCGCCCGAGCTGCTGCTTCTGTCATCGTCCCGCGGAATCTCGCGTGATGTTGTAAATTCGCTGATCAGCTGATCCACTCTATGATCGAGATGAAGTCCCTGCTTGGCACTAAAATACCTGCTGGCCGCTACCTTAGCACTGCGCGAGCTATGCGCCATCACCATCACGCAAACAGCGGCAATGGCTGCCGACAGCAGCAGGAGCACCGGCCAATAGTTTTGCAGCACTAGCTTTAGCCGCTGGGGATAGCTGTAGGTCAGTCTTCCGCCAAGAGGCTCATTTTTCATGCAAAATTCCGTGCGCCGCAGAAACTCACGGCAGGCTTCATCATAATCACCGTCTTTTAACGACCGTACAATGGCCTCCAGCGCGTCATCGATGCGGGCATCGGTAAAATACTCAATGGCTTTGCCGCAGGTTGATATGTACGCCTCTCTGTTATCCATATCGATCAGGAATAAAACACCGTCTCCTCTTGGCTTGTCAAAGCCAAAGCCATGATCATCATAAAAATCATCTGCATAGCGTCTTGAGGATTTACCACCTGTGTTTTTTGTAGTTACAATCACAATATCGATCTTCAGCTGGATCCTCAGCTCACTGATCTGGTCCTCCAGCCAAGAAGCATCCTCTAAAAGAACGGCCTGATCATATACATATTTCTCTGCTGCGTCTATTTTGAACTGCTGCGAGCACAGCGCCGCCAGACAAAGCATCCATACAAGGCATACAGCCGCTCCCCGGCGGCTCCATGCTTTCATCCGCTGCTTCATAAGAGTAATGCACCTCCCAGCGTCATCAAAATAAAAATAATCGCCGTGAACGCGGCTCCCCAAGCCAGCAGCTTAAAAGCGCTCAGCGGGGGCCTGCCCGCCACCTTGCCGCTCTGTCCGTTCACCGCAAAGGTATAGATCTCTCCTTTATGCCGGTAGCGCAGCATCCAGACAGGCAGCAGCGCGTAATTGGGCTGCTTTTTTAGATATCGCTGCTTGCTTGCCGTAATCGTCTGCGCCGTATACCCCTGAATCGTCTTTAACAGCTCGCTTTCCGCTGCCTGTGCCATCCTTCGGTCCACTCTTCTAAAAACACTTTCGGCACTCTCATCATATTTCTCTGCCGCAAAACCGGACAGATACGGAAGCTCAAACTGCCGCAGCTCCTGATATGCATATGGCTCTAAGGCATCCATCAGCTCATCCTCCATCCGCGAGGATGCATCGGCCGGCACCTTTTCAAATGTAAAATCGGCGCCGCGCTCAATATGAAAATTTTTAGTATTGGTATATTCTGTATCTCCGCTGCGCCACACATGGACCTTCTTCGCATTTCCCGTGATCTCTGCTCTCAGCTCGCAGTCAAAAAGCCAAAACGGCACATAGGTGCCTGTGATCTTTTCCAGCTGCTGCGGCTGAAAAAATCCCTTCGGCGTAAAGCGGCCGTTGTGGCACCACTTTTTAAAGATCTCCTCTACCTTTTCTTTTGGAACATTAAAAGGAATCACCAGATCCGGTTTAAATACGCCTTCCAGGTTTCTCTTTACAATCGTAGGAGAACCGCAGTAGCGGCAAAAGGTTGCCGCCGTATGCTCATCCGTCACCAAATCTGCACCGCAGCTCGGACAGTGATATTCATTCAGGCTCTGTCCCTGCGGCTCTGCCGCTCCCTCCTGCGAAACCAGAGCCTCTTTTTCCACATCATGACCACAGAAGTCACAATGAAAGGTGCTCTTTTCTGCATCATATTCTATCGGTGCCCCGCAGTGCGGGCATTTATATGTGACAACTTCCATTTCTCTCTCCTTTAATTCTGACTGTCGTCCCCTTGCTGAGTCTGGCTGCTCTCTGTGCTGCTGTCGCTGTCATCCGACTTAGGCGCAATCTCTTTCACAAACTCAAGAATTGTACTTCCCATTTTATTGGCCGCCTCCGCCTGCAGCGTCTCATCTGTCACCCATTCATGATCGATCTCATAGGTCAAATACCCCATCTCTACCATCACTGAAGGGATGGTCGTACGCAGCAACGGATTATCCTCTGTCCGCACCTCGCGCTCCCACATGCCGAAGCCCTCTGCTGCCGCTGCCATAAGCTGATTTGCCAGCTCCTCGCTGTAAACGGCTCGCTGATTATCGTCTCCTTCTCCTGTCCAGTACACAGCCGAGGTGCCGCCCAGCTCTTCCTCAGAGCCATTGCAGTGGAGCGATACGATCAGTCCCGCATGGTTTTCAATTGCCCGGGTCACTCGCTGCTGATCTGTCATCACCATATCGCTGCTGCGCAGCAAAATCGCATAGTAATCCTCTGTATGCTGATTGATATACTCCGCCAGCTTTTCCGCTACCTTAAGCGTAATCTCCTTTTCAACAGCATCCCCCACCTGCCATCCGGCATCCGTCCCTCCATGTCCGGCATCAATGGCAATCACAAACCGATACTCACTTAAATCCTGCGAATTCTCAAGTACAGTCTGTTCGTAAAGACTGGTCGGTTCTTTTTTATAGTTTTCGGTATTCGTATAAACCATGCTGGCCATATAGGAGGCAAGCTGCTTGGGAATCCCTGTCAGATCTGTACGATTCACAGAGCGGATCGTCCCTGTTTCTTCCTTCGCTCCGTCACTTTGGACAACCTGCACCGGCTTAGCTGACTCCTCCGCGGTGCTCTCACCATTTTTTCTCATAGACTTTAACAGAACGATCGACAGGATCAGGATGGACGCAAAAAGCCCTATCATAAACACAAGCTTTTCCGGATGCGCCAGGCGGTATTTTCTTTTTCTGTGCTTTCTTTTCTTTCCCGGCTGTTTAGATCGCTGCGCCTGCGGCCGCTCCCCCTGCCAGAAGGGATCCTCATCATAGCTTCTAAACTGCGCAGACCGCTGCTGCTCTTCCCTTTGGTTTTCTCTATCATAATAGTCTTCGTATGAGCTTCTCTGTCTGTTTTTTTTCTGATCTTGCTTTTTTGCCATTTGTAAACTCCATTTCAAGGCGCGCTATTTTTCTATCTTCATGCTCAGCGCACGCGTCTTAAAAACCAGTCCTCTCCAGCGTTTTTGATACATAATCGGCGATTTCAGGCTTTTAAGTGCAATACTGATTTTAAGAGGCAGCAATGCTCTTTCATATTGTATGCGGCAAGGCCTGCCTTTTATTTGAAATGCATCCGCTAGTTTTTTACCGCTTCTCAGCGCAAAGCTGATTCCCTCTGCCGAACTAGGGCTAATCAGCCCTGCGGCTTCCCCTATCAAATAAATCCGCCTGCGGCCGCTCCATACGCTGCCCCATGGCCTCGGCCTTAAAATAACAGCGCCGCGCTCCTTTTGCGGCTGACTTACATCAAATCCTTTTTTAGTTAAATCCGCTTTAAAGCGCTCAAACCTCTTTCTTACATCCGTCCCGGCCGGCATCGCACTGCCGATAATCATCTGTCTTCCCTCCGGGATAATCCACGAATAAAAATCCGTCACCTGCTCATCAAATACAGATACATAATATGGAAGCGTCTCCGGCATGGAATGCCACTCCTGAATGCTGGCGTACACTCTGGGCTCATGCCTTCTTGGTCTCTTTTTCAAAAGATGCTTTCGCACCATCGAGCCTCCTCCGTCGGCGCCAACCAAATACGCCCCCCGGACCTTCACCTTATCTCCGTTTTCCTGCCTGATCCAGATGCAGACGCCGTCCTTCTCCTCCTGTATGCCAAACGCCTGTGCGCCCTGCCAGACCGTCACATTCTTACGCCTTGCAGCCAGCTGCAGCAAGTACGCATCCAGCTGCGCACGGTCGATATTGACATACCGCTTCTGATAATACCGCTCCATCTGCGTATCAAGATCGATCGCGCGGATCGCAAACACCTGCGGCTCCGCAAGCACCTGCCTCGGAACTGGGATCCCCAGTTGTGCAAGCACCTTCTGCGCTGTCTCATCCAGCATGCCGCCGCAGCTTTTCTCGCGCTCATACAACCGTTCTCCGCTCAGCAGAAACCGTCTTTCCACGATCAGCACGCTTAAATCCTGCGGCAGCTTCCACGCCAAAATGCTGGCCGCCGGTCCTCCTCCTACTATGACAACATCATATCGCTTCAACTGAGCTTCCATCCCTTCAGATACTTATTCTTCAAAATGCCCTTAACAGCCTTGCCCCAGCCAAGCGGGAACCCTCCGGTCAGCAGCAGCGTCCAGCCGTCCTCATATTCACCTGTCAGCGTCTCGCCCTTCAGATAGCGCAGGGCCTCCTCATGGCTCAGCTCGCATTCCCGCTGGCAGCTTCCCTTTTTAAGCGTAAGCGCAAAGGCCTGCGCCGGCTCAAAGCGGTCCTTCTTAAGCTCGCCCAGCAAAATGCCATTTCGCAGCACGCGCAGCCCTGCCAGCGCCCCTTGCGGAACCGGGCTATAATACAGCTTTTCCCCCAGCTTCTGAAAATATCCGCCTTCCGGCAGCACGCTCCGCCAATTTCCTGCCGCGCAGGCCAGATTTTCATCACACCACTCCTGCCACCACTGCATATCCTTGCTATTATAAGCGCCGCGTCCATCTAGATCCGGCAGCTGCGATGCGGTTTTGCTTCCTTCCTTCTGCAGCAGGGCTGCAAAATGACCCTGTCCATCTGCCTTATGCGGCCAAAAACGCGCCGTCAGCCGAAGATCCTCGCGGCCTGTGCGGCTCCACTGCGGCCGGCCGTCCTCCATGCCGCCTGTTTTAGCAATGGGCAGCAGCCTTAGCTCGGGATGCGCCTCTAGCAGCTGCTCGATCATCTGCTCATCCTCCAGCGGCGCAAATGTGCAGGTTGAATACAGCAGCATCCCGCCGGGCGCCAGCATCTTTACGGCTTCATGCAGAATTTCCCGCTGCAGCTTGGCATAATATTCATTGCCGTACTGCTCCCAGTTTTTCATGATCGCCGGCTCTTTATGAAACATTCCTTCTCCGGAGCAGGGCGCATCGACTAAAATTTTATTGAACTTGCCTTCAAAGCGTTTGGCTAGCTTGTAGGGTGATTCTGATAGCACAGCGGCTTGTGTGGCTCCCTGCAGCTCTAGATTTTTTAAAAGCGCTTTTGCTCTCGAAGGGCTGATATCATTTGACACCAGCACGCCGCTTGTCCCAAGCTTTGCAGAAAGACAGGTGCTTTTCCCGCCGGGCGCCGCGCACAGGTCTAATACCCAGTCGCCCTGCTCCACCGGTAGTATAGCGGCTGGGGCCATCGCGCTAGGCTCCTGCAGATAATACAGTCCTGCAAAATAATCCGGATGCTTGGAAAAATCCTTGGTTTCTCCCGTCAAATAAAATCCGCTCCCACACCAGGGCACCGGCCGCAGCGGCGCCTGCTGCCCTTCGCACTGCAGACGCATCTGAAACTCCTGCGGACTGAGCTTTGCCGTATTGACTCTGAGCCCTTGCCAGTAGCTTCTTTCAAATGTCTGCACATAGGCAGCATACTCCTCGCTTCCCAGAAGCTCTTTCATTGTATTTTCATATTGATTGGGAAAAGAAACCATAGCTCCTCCTTATGTAAAATGGCCGCTGCAAACTAACGCTTTTCGCAAGCTTGCAGCGGCGCCTCATTTAATATGCAGACGGCAAACTAATAACCCCATCGTTGATTATTTCCTGTAAAGCTTTCATCACGCCAAATTTTCCATGGCTCCATGTGAGACCGCCCTGGAAAAATACTGTATAGGGCGGCTTGATAGGCGCATCGGCAGAAAGCTCAATGGACGCGCCGGAAACAAAGGATCCTGCCGCCATGATGATCGGACAGCCATATCCGGGCATATCCCATGGCTCAGGCGTCACGAAGGAATCTACCGGCGCAGCAAATTGTACGCCTCGGCAAAAGCTCAGGATACCCTGCTCCGAACCGAGCGTGACCGCTTCCACAATATCGCACCGCTCTTCTTCCGGCTCCGGCAGTACGCCAAACCCCAGCGCCTTAAATACGGCAGCAGCATATACAGCCGTTTTAACGGCAGCGGCCGTAACAGTCGGCGCAAAAAACAGCCCCTGATACAGCTGACGTGTCACTCCCAGCGTAGCGCCGGCCTCTTTTCCAAGCCCGGGCGCCGTTAAACGGATCGCGCACAGCTCCACCAGATCCTTGCGGCCTACAATGTATCCGCCAATAGGCGCAAGACCGCCTCCGGCATTTTTAATCAGAGAGCCCACCGTGACATCGGCTCCCACATCAGCCGGTTCTATTTCCTGTACAAATTCACCGTAACAGTTATCCACCATAGCAATCACATCCGGCTTTACACGCTTAGCAGTCTCGATAATCTCTCCGATCTCCTTGACCGATAATGAATGTCTGGCTTCGTATCCTTTAGAGCGCTGAATCTCTACCACTTTCGTTTTGGATGTAATCGCTTTTTCCAGTCCCGCAAGATCCGGATATCCCTCTGGCGTAAGAGGTACGATTTTATAGGTCACGCCATAGTCAGCAAGACTTCCTTTTTCTTCTCGGATCCCTACAACACCCTGCATGGTATCATACGGTGTTCCCACGGCAAATACAATCTCATCGCCAGGCCGCAAAAGGCCAAACACCGTCGTAGCCAGTGCGTGCGTCCCGGAAATAATTTGAGGCCGCACCAGCGCATCCTCCGCATGAAATACACGGGCAAATACTCTTTCAAGCGTGTCTCGCCCCGGATCGGTATAACCGTATCCCGTAGTGGTTTCGAAATGCATCTCAGCGATACGCTCATGCTGAAAAGCCTCCAGCACCTTCCACTGGTTGACCTCGGAGATTCGGTCAATCTCTTTAAACTTTTCTGCCAGTCCCTCTTCCTGCTTCTCACAGAACTGCGCTACTTCCGGGCTGATTCCCATCTGGCTTAATATTTCTCTCCCGGCCATTACTCCTGGTCGCCTCCCTGCGGCTCCTCTTTGAGCATGCTCATGGGCACAGAACGGGAAGGACTGATGGTCGATACAGCATGCTTATAGATCACCTGCTGTCTTCCCTCTGATTCAATCATAATTACAAAACTATCATATCCGCGAATGATACCTCTGATTTGGAATCCATTCATCAAAAAAACCGTTACATCAATCTTTTCTTTGCGCAGCGTATTTAAAAATACATCCTGCAAATTAACTGCTTTTGTCATACTATCGTATCCTCCATTCTCAGGTGTCTTACTGTCCTCGCAAGAACCTCTTCTCCTTACAGATTGTGCTGGCCTGATTTTGTCTCTTATTTTTATCCATTTCAGGCTCAAACTCTTTGTTATTTTACCGTATTTTGTCGATAAATTCAAGCCTTTTTATCTCTGTTTTAAGGTAACCGCTGTGCCTGAGGCTGTGACCATCAGCATACCATTGTTGCTTCCCAGCACCTCGTAATCTATATCAATTCCGACCACGGCATCAGCGCCCTGCTCCATCGCCCTCTGCTGCAGCTCTGTCATGGCCTGTGATCTTGCTTTTAGCAGCTCCTCTTCATAGGACCCGGAGCGACCGCCAAAGAAATTGCTGAGCCCGGCTGCAAAATCGCGCACAAAATCCACACCGGCAATGACCTCACCAAATACAATACCTCTGTACTCTTTAATCTCATACCCCTCTACCGAAGGTGTCGTCGTCATGATCATCTGGTTTTCTCCTCTTCAACCCATAATATTTTTTTATCAGCATCTAAACATGCAGCCGCTCCCAGCGGAAGCGACAGGGTCGGCAGGCAGTGTCCGCATGGATAATGCATGATTGCCGGCTTATCCTTCGGCAATAGACCATCAAATATCTGATTAAGCGATAAAGATGCCTCTGGATCTGATGCCTCGCAATCCGTATATGCTCCTAATATGATACCGGCACATTCTTCAAACTTTCCTGCCAGCCGCAGGTGATTGATCATGCCATCAATCCGATAGGGGGCCTCATGCACATCTTCCAAAAACAAAAGCTTTCCTTTTGTATCGATCTCATACGGCGTCCCAAGCGACGATGAAACCAAGGATAGATTTCCTCCGCAGAGAATTCCTTCCGCCTTTCCTCCTCTTAGCGTCTGCACACCTTCTGCCGGAAGGCTTCCGCTGAGTCCTCCAAACATTGCCTTTTTTAAATAGATCCCGGTATATTCATCCAATCCCTTGATCATCTCTGTCGAGGGCATGGGTGTATGATAGGTCACCAAATGACTGTATTGATTGAGCGCAATATGCAGGGCCGTTATATCACTGTAGCCGCCAAGCCATTTGGGATGCTTGCTGATCCGCGAGAAATCCAGCCGGTCTAGAATTCGCTGTACGCCATAGCCCCCGCGAATGCAAAAGATTCCGTCAATCGTTTCATCCTCAAAGGCCTTCATAATATCATCCGCTCGCTGTGCATCGCTTCCGGCCAGATATCCATTCCGCGCAAAGCAGCTTGGATACAGCACCGGTACAAGGCCATAGTCCTTCAGCGCTAGCTCACTGGCTGTGATATCAGCCTCTTTTTCTTTTGGCACAGGACTTGCCGGCGCAATGACGGCAATGCGAGCGCCTTTAAATAGTGGTTTAGGCGTAATCATCTTTTTTCATCCTTTTCATCATTAAGTTATCGCTTAAAATAGCACAAATCCTCACCCCTGTCAATATTTCTGCATGGAATACATTCATCCCTTCATATTATAAAGAAAGGTTTGTATCCTGCCTGCATTTGTGCTATAATTAAAATAATTTTAAAAAGTGAAGGAGAATGATATATGGCATCCAATCGAAAACAAATCAATATTATGGACGAATCCAGAAGTGTAAGTAAAACCATCTTATTACTGGCTTGGCCAGTTTTTGTAGAGCAAATCTTTTCTACACTGGTGAGTTTTGCCGATACGGCTATGGTAGGTTCGCTGGGCGCTACGGCCACCGCCTCCATCAGTATCAGCAATTCTCCTATTTTTTTGTTAAATGGTATTATCATGGCTTTAGGCGTA
This sequence comes from Lachnospiraceae bacterium, assembly GCA_022794035.1. Classification (NCBI taxonomy): domain Bacteria; kingdom Bacillati; phylum Bacillota; class Clostridia; order Lachnospirales; family Lachnospiraceae; species Lachnospiraceae bacterium. Next base: position 19,337 of record JAAWDX010000011.1, read on the forward strand.
GGCATAACTGCTCTGGTAGCCCGTGCTGCCGGAGCCGGTGATCATCAGCTTGTCAGAAAGCTGATGCGCCATGCTATGATGGTGATCTTATACATAGGCCTGCCGATTACGCTGCTGACTGCCTCTCTTTCCCGCTTGATTCCTCTTTGGATGGGCGCCGGCGAGGATATTTTGGATATGGCGACGCAGTATAATCTGATCGTATCCTTTGGCCGTTTGTTTAATCTGGCCGCTATGGTACTAAACTCTGCTTTTCGCGGCTATGGCGATACCAAAACTCCTATGAAGCTAAACCTCATGATGAATATCATCAATGTCATCGGCAACTATCTGCTGATCAACCCAACCCGAATGGTCTCTCTTTTTGGCTATGAATTTACGATGCCGGGCGCTGGCTGGGGCGTAAACGGCGCTGCCGTGGCAACCGCTATTGGTATGCTCTGCGCAGGACTGATGGCCTTTAAAACGGCTCTTAGCCATAAAAATCCGTACCGCATCTCTTTTGAAAGCAAACAGGATCTTCTGCCGGACAAGACACTTTCTAAGCAGATTTTCCGAATCAGCTTCCCAGCTATGCTGGAACGCATCTGCATGTCTTCTTCTGGCATCTTTGTCACCAGCAGCATTGCCATGCTGGGTACTGTCAGCATTGCTGCCAACAGCCTCAGTCTTTCTGCTGAATCGCTTTCCTACATGCCGGCCTTTGCTTTTCAAACGGCAATCACAACCCTTGTCGGACAGGCGCTGGGGGCTGAAAAGCCACACCTTGCTGAAAAGTTTGTGCATACCACGATGCGGATTGGCGTCATTGTCATGTGCTTTACGGGCCTTGGCCTTTATGTGTTCGCTTCTAACCTCATCGGCGTATTTACTCCTGATCAGGAGGTTATCCAAATGGCCTCTGAATGCCTGCGGCTCATGGCGCTCATCCAGCCTATCCAAGTCGCGGCCTGGATTTTCTCCGGCGTGCTGCGAGGCTCCGGCGATACCAGCGTCAACTTCTATATCAGTGCTGCAACCAACTGGGGCATCCGTACACTATTTTCTGTATTGGCTATTCGCGCTTTTGGACTAGACCTCTATGCAACGTATATTGTTATGATGGTAGAAATTGCCGCTCGTCTGCTGCTTCTCTATCTACGCTATCGAACTGGCAAATGGAAAACCGTTATGACTAAAATGGCGGCTTAAGCAGATTATTCGATTGACAGAAAAATACCCGTATAAAAAAAGCATGATCATCCTTTTCATTGTGGATGGTCATGCTTTTCTATTTGCCGCTTTTCAGTATAGGAAACAATAAAGCTATCTTAAAAATTTAACCATAAAAACCCAGTCACTGTATTGTCCATCTGCATGTTTCATAGCATGCACCTCTCTCCCCGTTATCTCAAAACCAAACCGCTCATATAGACGAATGGCACGGTCATTATCATGGGCTACGCTTAAATCAATCTTTTCATACCCTGCATTATATGCAAACTTAATTAACGTATCCATCAGAGCACTGCCAATTCCCAGCCCCCAAGAATCCTTAGCTACAAAAACATTCAAATTACATTTATGCCGCATCTTTCTACGGTTTAAACATGCTAAGATATCACCATACCCGATGACCCTGCCCTCATAACGAGCAACTACTAAAGCTTCCTTCTCCGACGCCTCCACATCTTCAATAAAACTGATACAGGACTCCAAGGATATTTCTTCATCTTCCATACTTCTGGATAAGAAACGTGTTTCTTTATATCCACGATTAGAAATCTCGCAATAGTCTTTTGCATCCCTGACATGAGCCCGATCAATCTCTATCTCTTTACCATTCTTTAATATAATTTTCACTGGAAACATATTTTTATCGCTCCTCATATTTGACTGCATGATTACCCTTTTGCTCACATTTTCCTCTATTGAGCAGACAAGCGCAGGTATATAGTTAGAAGAATATCCCAGAAAGAGTAGACTGTCAAGCACTTCTAGGATCTCTTCCTCTTAGCTCTTCTTCTCTATCAAAAAAGGAGCAGACACATCTGCTCCTCATTCTCTCCATTCAAAAACCGGCAACCTCCTACTCTCCCAGGCGGTCCCCCACCAAGTACCATCGGCCGCCTATGCCTTAACCTTCGTGTTCGGCATGGTTACGGGTGTTTCCC